>NZ_JBITIE010000003.1:0-31499 GCF_044458665.1 Streptomyces sp. NPDC050422 | reverse complement strand
GGCTCCACGACCTCCACGGTCTCGGCGGCCTGCGGCGCACCGGCCGGGGCCGTCGCCTTGCGGACGGCGCGGCGGCGCGCACGAACGGGCGGCGCGGCCTCGGCCTCGGTGGTGTTCTCGGTGCTGGTTTCCGACACTCCGGCGTCAACGGCCGGTATGGCCGGAGCCTCGGCACCGGCCTGTGCGCCCGCCGTCGGCGGGCCCGCCGGGCGGGATGCCGCGCGGCGCCTGCGGCGCGGCGGCAGCTTGTCCCCGGGGGTGTTGTTGTCTTCTGCGTTCCCGGCCGTGCCGGGTTCGGTGGGCTGAGGCATGCGGGCGGTTCTCCCGTCGGGCTCCCGGGCGCCGCGCCTGATTCCGGTCCGGCACGGTCCGCATGGTGTACGCGGTACCGCCGTCCGGGGCGCGGGCGCCGCACGGGGGCTGAATGTCTGGCTCGCCGGTTCCCTACACGGTGTGCGTACGGCCTGGCGAAAGTCTTATGGGTCAGCGCGCGGCCCGGCCCAGGTGGCTCCCGAGTCCGAGGGCTGCGCTACAACGACCGCCTTACGCGGAACCTGCACCCTCGGGCGCTGTCGCGGCGGTGGTCCCGGCGGCTGTGGATGGAGCGGCCGGGGCTGCCTCGCGGTCAGGCGCGAGCGGGTCGGTCACCGTGCCGGACTCCTCGTCGAAGAGCCCCTGCGCCAGCCTGGTCACCGCTGCGGGGACCGGCGGCGCCAGGTCGGCCACAACGCGGAGACCGGACAGGACGTCGTCAGGCCGAACGGCAGGTGTCACGTGCCGAACAACCAGCCGCAGTATCGCACAGGCCTTGTCCCCGGGCCTATCAGGCTGATGATCAAGGGCCTGCAGGTCGACTACGGCGGACCGGGCGTCGAAGCTCCGCATGCCGTTCTTCGTACGGCGCTCGACCTCGACGGTCTCGGCCGCGTTGAACGCGGCGACGGCCTTCTCGGCGTCCTCCACGGCGACCCCGTTCAGCCGCATCTCCCAGATGGAGGCGGTGAGCCGGTCGGCGAGACCCGAGGTGCGGGCCTCGACGGCGTCGGTGATGTCGAGGCCGTCCGGCAGCGAGTCGTTGAGCAGCTCGCGCAGCGTGCCCGGATCACGGGCCTCGGTGAGCGCGATCTCCAGGAACTCGGCCTCGCTGCCCGTGCCGGTGGGTGCGGCGTTGGCGTACGACACCTTGGGGTGCGGGGTGAAGCCCGCCGAGTAGGCCATGGGCACCTCGGAGCGGCGCAGCGCCCGCTCGAAGGCACGCTGGAAGTCTCGATGACTGGTGAACCGGAGGCGGCCGCGCTTCGTGTAGCGCAGTCGGATGCGCTGCACTGCCGGTGCGGGCGGCGGGCCTTCGGGCTGTCGCTTGCCCAGTGGTTCTTCTCCTCGGTGCGGAGCGGATGCGGTGGCACGCCGCCCTCGAAGTACGGGTGACCCTAGGGTGTCCGGTCCGGCTCACCCCTGCTGGACGGATTTCTCTTTCCGCAGGGAGATCTCTGGTTCGGGCGCCGCGCTGGGCACGATCGTTGTACTACCCAGAGTACGCGCAGACAGGCTTCCCGGTTCCCGGGGCTCGGGTTCACGCGGCCCGCCGACCAGGGCCCGCCAGGCGTCGCGCCTGGCCTGGCGGACGGTCTCGCGTGCCGTGCTCAGCGTCTGCCGGGCCGTCCGGCCCACCGCGCGGCCGGCCCGCCCGGCGGGGGCGAACACGGCGTCGCGCAGGAAGTGGCCGACCGGCGTGCACACCGTGCGGTAGGCCCAGCTCACCGGCGCTCCGACCAGGTGCCACGCCAGCCAGGCCAGCATCCGGCCGACCGCCCGCGAGACGAACCCGGCAATCCGCCAGGCGACGCCGAACGCGGCGACGATCTCCCGGCCCACGGGGGTCAGGATCCGCCGGTACACCCAGACCACCGGGGTGACGAGAAGCACCGTGACCAGCCACCGGACGGCGGCCCACAGCCCCCGGCAGCCGGCCCCGACGCCGCGGACCAGGAGATCGAGGAGCCGGGCAATGCCGTGGCCCAGCGGAGTGAGCAGTTCCCGGTACGTCCACACCAGCGGCAGCACGACCAGGTGCTCCACCAGCCAGCCGACGGCCAGCCCCAGTGGCTTCAGGACGTAGCGCCACACGAGGACCACCGGCATGACGAACAGGACGGTGAGCAGCCACTTCACGGCGGTGGCGATGCCCCGTCCGGCCGGCAGCAGAAGCGCCTGCCAGACCCACCGCAACCCGTGCCCTACCGGGGTGAGGACCTGCTCGTACAGCCAGATGAGCGGCACCACGATCCCGTACCGCACCCCGGGCACCACCACATACCGCCACAGCGCGACCCACGGCCACACGAACACCGCGATGGCCAGCCATCGCAGCCCGTGCCCGAGCGGGGTCAGCACCTGGGCGTACATCCAACGGGCAGGAATCACGACCAGCACCTCGAAGAGCCACGCCAGCGCACGCCCCAGCGGCCGCAGGAGAATCCGGTCGGCAGCACGGGCGCCCGCGACCAGGGCGTCCCAGACCATCCGCACCGGCAGGACGAGGACGAGGACGACGATCCGCACCGGAATCCTGACGAGCGTGGTCAGACAGCCGTCACCGCTCTCGTACCGCGCGGGTGCCTGGTGCTTTCCGTATTCCATGCACCTCATGACGCAAAGGTCCGGCCGGGGGTTTCCCCCGACCGGACCTTCGTCACCGAGATGTCACCGGCAGGAGCCGGGGCGTGTCATGTCAACCGCGGATCTACTTCACGACCGTCAGCGGCAGGAGCTTCTTGCCCGTCGGGCCGATCTGGATGCTCGTGTCCATCTGAGGGCACACCCCACAATCGAAGCACGGCGTCCAGCGGCAGTCCTCGACCTCGGTCTCGTCGAGCGAGTCCTGCCAGTCCTCCCAGAGCCAGTCCTTGTCGAGGCCGGAGTCCAGGTGGTCCCAGGGCAGGACCTCCTCGTACGTCCGCTCGCGGGTGGTGTACCAGTCGACGTCCACGCCGAAGTCCGGCAGCGTCTTCTCGGCGCTCTTCATCCACAGGTCGTAGCTGAAGTGCTCGCGCCAGCCGTCGAAACGGCCGCCGGCCTCGTAGACGGCGCGGATGACGGAGCCGACGCGGCGGTCGCCGCGGGAGAGCAGGCCTTCGACGATGCCGGGCTTGCCGTCGTGGTAGCGGAAGCCGATCGAACGGCCGTACTTCTTGTCGCCGCGGATCTTGTCGCGGAGCTTGGTCAGCCGGGCGTCGGTCTCGTCGGCGCTGAGCTGCGGGGCCCATTGGAAGGGGGTGTGCGGCTTGGGGACGAAGCCGCCGATGGAGACGGTGCAGCGGATGTCGTTCTGCCCGGACACCTCGCGGCCCTTGGCGATCACCTTGACCGCCATGTCGCCGATCTGCAGGACGTCCTCGTCGGTCTCGGTGGGCAGGCCGCACATGAAGTACAGCTTCACCTGGCGCCAGCCGTTGCCGTACGCGGTGGAGACCGTACGGATCAGGTCCTCCTCCGAGACCATCTTGTTGATGACCTTGCGCAGGCGCTCGGAGCCGCCCTCGGGGGCGAAGGTGAGACCGGAGCGACGGCCGTTGCGGGTCAGCTCGTTGGCCAGGTCCACGTTGAACGCGTCGACGCGGGTGGAGGGCAGCGAGAGGCCGATCTTGTCCTCGGTGTAGCGGTCGGCGAGGCCCTTGGCGATCTCACCGATCTCGGTGTGGTCCGCGGAGGAGAGGGAGAGCAGGCCCACCTCCTCGAAGCCCGTCGCCTTGAGGCCCTTCTCCACCATGTCGCCGATGCCGGTGATGCTTCGCTCCCGCACGGGGCGCGTGATCATGCCGGCCTGGCAGAAACGGCAGCCGCGGGTGCAGCCGCGGAAGATCTCCACGGACATGCGCTCGTGGACGGTCTCGGCGAGCGGGACGAGGGGCTGCTTGGGGTAGGGCCACTCGTCGAGGTCCATGACCGTGTGCTTGGACACACGCCACGGCACGCCCGACTTGTTCGGCACCATACGGCCGATACGGCCGTCCGGGAGGTACTCGACGTCGTAGAAACCGGGGACGTAGACCCCACCGGTCTTCGCGAGGCGGAAGAGCACCTCCTCGCGGCCGCCGGGGCGGCCCTCGGCCTTCCAGGCGCGGACGATCTCGGTGATCTCCAGGACCGCCTGCTCGCCGTCGCCGATGACCGCGCAGTCGATGAACTCCGCGATCGGCTCGGGGTTGAACGCGGCGTGGCCGCCCGCGAGCACGATCGGGTCGTCGAGGCCGCGGTCCTTGGCGGACAGCGGGATGCCGGCCAGGTCCAGGGCGGTGAGCATGTTGGTGTAGCCGAGCTCGGTGGAGAAGCTCAGCCCGAAGACGTCGAACGCCTTGACCGGGCGGTGGCCGTCCACGGTGAACTGGGGCACCTTGTGCTCGCGCATCAGCGCTTCGAGGTCCGGCCAGACGCTGTAGGTGCGTTCGGCGAGGACGCCCTGACGCTCGTTGAGTACCTCGTACAGGATCATGACGCCCTGGTTGGGGAGTCCGACCTCGTACGCGTCGGGGTACATGAGGGCCCAGCGGACGTCGCATTCGTCCCACGGTTTGACGGTGGAGTTCAGCTCACCGCCGACGTACTGGATGGGCTTCTGCACATGCGGGAGCAGAGCTTCGAGCTGTGGGAAGACCGAATCGACAGACATCGCGAACTTTCGAGAGCTGGCAGGGGTGACCATCCAGCGTACCGCGCTGCTCAGTCTCCGGACGCCGTCCGGATTTCGGCCCGGGAGGCCCGCGCCCATACGTTCGGCAGCTCCCGCTCGCGTACCGCGGCTGTCGCCTCCTCCTGTCCGTACAGCAGCCCCCAGGTGAACGAGGGCTCCCCCGCCGCGTGGGCCTGGACGGCGAGGGTGCGCAGGGCGTCGCGGGCGACGACGCTGTCCTGGTGGTCGCCGAGGACGCTCTGGACGGCCTTCAGCCGCTTGACGGACTTCCTGGCGGGTTTGCCGAGGGCGGGGCGGGCCGCCTCCGCCGCGTACCGTGCGCGTTTCGCCGCTTTGCGGGCGTCGTGCAGGGCGAGGTCGCGGTCCGGGCCCGGCGGGTGTTCCAGGGCGTGTGCGAGCCGGGTGGCCAGGCGTCGGTGGTCCTTGTGCGCGGCGCGGGCGAGCGCCTTGGCGGGCGGGGCGGCGGCCGCGGGCAGCAGGGGCGGGGCGGCGAGGAGCGCTTCCAGGGTGTGCAGCAGTGCGAGGTAGCGGGCGCCGTCGAGGACCGCGACGGTACGGCGGCGGGAGCCGCTGCGGCGGGCCGTGGACCAGATCCGCAGCCGGGCGCGGACCGGGCCGAGGACCAGGGTGCGGGGCAGCGCGTCGAGGCGGGTGCGCAGGCGGGCGTCGAGGACCTCCTGGTCGCGGTCGACGCCGAGTTCCGCCGCGAGCCATTTCAGCTCGCCGCCGACGGGGTCGGTGACCGTCCGGTCGAGGACCTTGCGGTACGAGCGCAGCGCGCTGCGGAGTCGGCGGGTGGCGACGCGCATCCGGTGCACGGAGTCGGGCAGGCCGCGGCGCACGGCCGGGTCGAGGGCGACGATGTCGGTGATCTGTTCGCGTACGTAGGCGAGGACGTGGTCGCCCGCGGTGTGCGGCGGCGTGGCGGGTTGCTGTTTCCGCTGCTTCTCCGGGGCCGTCCCGGCGAGCGCGCGGGACAGTTTGGAGGGGGACGCGGAGGGCCGTATCCCGGCCTTGCGCAGCCGCTTCTCGACGGCGTCGAGGAAGGCGGGGTCGCCGTCGTCGGCGAGTTCGACCTCGATCTCGGTCCAGGCGGTACTGCGGCTGCCGCCGTGCAGCCGCTCGGCCCGGACCTCGTCGACGCCGATTTCGGCGAGCGGTTCGCCGTCCGGGCCGTTCAGCAGGTGGACGTCGCGGGCGGAGCGGAGCCTGACCACGGGGACGAGGGCGGTGTCGCGCACCCGGGAGCGGACGAGTCCGGCCAGTTCTGCGGGCAGGGTGTCGGAGAGCGGGGCCCTGATCTCGTCGCGGATGCCGGAGGCGACCGGGAACTTGAGGTGCCAGCCGGCGTCGGCGCCGCCGGTGCGGCGGCGCAGGGTGAGGTGGTCCGCGGCGAGCCGGAGGTCCTCGGTGTCGTAGTAGACGGCGTCGAGTTCGCTGACGCCGTGGTGGTCGACGGCCGTGACCCCGGCCACCCGGGTCAGGTCGGGCAGCCGGGTGGCGTCGGTGGCTTCGTACTTCCGCTCGATCTCGCGCTTCGAGTCCGCCATGAATCGAATCTAGACGTGATGTCCGCGGATGGGCAGTGGGCCCGCAAGGGCTCAGGCCGACATCGGCCGCTGCACCCGGATCGACTGGAGCAGTCCGATGGCCACCCAGACGGCGAACATCGAGGAGCCTCCGTAGGAGACGAACGGCAGTGGCAGTCCGGCGACCGGCATGATGCCGAGCGTCATGCCGATGTTCTCGAAGGCCTGGAAGGCGAACCAGGCGATGATTCCGGCGGCGACGATCGTGCCGTAGAGCTCGGTGGTCTCGCGGGCGATACGGCAGGCGCGCCACAGGACGACGCCGAGCAGGACGAGGATCAGTCCGGCGCCGAGGAAGCCGAGTTCCTCACCGGCGACGGTGAAGACGAAGTCGGTCTGCTGCTCGGGGACGAACTGGCCGGTGGTCTGGGTGCCCTGGAAGAGGCCGGTGCCGGAGAGGCCGCCGGAGCCGATCGCGATACGGGCCTGGTTGGTGTTGTAGCCGACGCCCGCCGGGTCGAGGGCGGGGTTGGCGAAGGCGGCGAACCGGGCGATCTGGTAGTCGTCGAGCAGCCCGAGCTGCCAGATGGCGACGGCTCCGGCGACGCCGGCGCCGAGGATTCCGAAGACCCAGCGGTTCGACGCCCCCGAGGCCAGCAGCACGCCGAGGACGATGACGACCATGACCATCACGGAGCCGAGGTCCGGCATGCCCATGACGACCACCATCGGGAGTGCGGCCAGGCCGAGGGCCTTGGCGACGGTCCGGTGGTCGGGGTGCAGCTGGTCGCCGGCGTCGACGCGGGCGGCGAGCAGCATCGCCATGCCGAGAATGATCGTGATCTTGGTGAACTCGGAGGGCTGGAGGGAGAAGCCGCCCGGCAGGAGGATCCAGGCGTGGGCGCCGTTGACCGTGGCGCCGAGCGGGGTGAGGACCGCCATCACGAGGAGCACGGACAGGCCGTAGAGGATCGGCACCGCACCGCGCAGGGTCCGGTGGCCGAGCCAGATCGTGCCGACCATCAGGGCGAAGCCGATGCCCGTGTTGAGGGCGTGGCGGAAGAGGAAGTAGTACGGGTCGCCGTGGGTGAGCGAGTCACGTCCCCGGGTCGCCGACCAGACGAGCAGCGAGCCGATGAAGGAGAGCGCGATCGCCGAGCCGAGCAGCGGCCAGTCGAGGCGCCGCACGACGGAGTCGCGGGCGGTGAGCCTGCCCCAGGTGGAGCGCTCGGGGGCGTACCGCTGGACGGAGAAGCCTGCCATCAGTCACGCCTCCCCAGCACCGCGGCGAGCGTCTGCTCGGTCGGCGGCTTCTGCGACGCGGGGTCGTAGGGCTTGACCTTCGGGGCGTCGATGGTGCCGTCCGTCTGGATCTTCGGCAGAGACTTCTGGGGCGTCGGCAGCAGGGCCTTCTTGAGGTCCTGCTTGCCCGCGGCGTCGAGGCCGTAGAGGGCGTTGTAGATGTTGCGGACGGCGGGTCCCGACGCACCGGAACCCGTACCGCCCTGGGAGATCGTCATGACGATCGAGTAGTCCTTGGTGTACGTGGCGAACCAGGAGGTCGTCTGCTTGCCGTAGACCTCGGCCGTACCCGTCTTGGCGTGCATCGGGATCTTGTCCTGCGGCCAGCCGCCGAATCGCCAGGCGGCGGAGCCGCGGGTCGCGACACCCGCGAGGGCTTGGTCTATTTCGTTGCGCGTCTTCTTGGTGAAGGGGAGCTTGCCGTGCGACTTCGGCTCGATCTCCTGGACGGTCTGTCCGTCGCCGCTGACGATCGCCTTGCCGACGGTGGGGTCGTAGAGGGTTCCGCCGTTGGAGATGGCCGCGTAGATGGTGGCCATCTGGATCGGGGTGACGAGGGTGTCGCCCTGGCCGATCGAGTAGTTGACGGAGTCACCGGCGCGCATCTTGTCGCCTTCGAGGCAGTTCTCGTACGCGATCTTCTCGACGTACGTGCCGTCCTTCTTGCCCTGCTTGCACCAGGCGTCGTGGTTGGCCTTGGCGAAGTTCTTCTTCCACTCGCGGTCGGGGACGCGGCCGCTGACCTCGTTGGGGAGGTCGATGCCGGTCTCCTTGCCGAGGCCGAACTGGTGGGCGGTCTTGTAGAACCAGTCGTTCGGGTTCTTCTTGGGGTTGTTCCCGCCGTCCTTCTGCCACTCCTTGTGCGCGAGGCCGTAGTACACGGTGTCGCAGGAGACTTCGAGGGCGCGGCCGATGGAGATGCTGCCGTAGCCCTGGGACTCGAAGTTCTTGAAGGTCTGGCCACCGATGGAGTACGAGCTGGGGCAGGGGTAGTTGCCGTCGAAGGGGTACCCGGCGTTGACCGCGGCGGTGGAGGAGATGACCTTGAAGATCGAGCCGGGGGCGGCCTGGCCCTGGATGGCCCGGTTCAGCAGCGGGAAGTTGGAGTTCTTGCCCGTCAGCTTGGCGTAGTCCTTGCCGGAGATACCGCCGACCCAGGCGTTGGGGTCGTAGTTGGGCAGCGAGGCCATGGAGACGACCCGGCCGGTCTTGGCCTCCATGACGACGACGGCGCCGGAGTCGGCCTTGTAGTTCTCGCCGGTGTTCTTGTCGAACTCGGTACGGGCCGTCTTCATGGCCTGGTTGAGCTCGTACTCGGCGACGGCCTGGACGCGGGCGTCGATGGAGGTGACGACGCTGGCGCCGGCCTCCGCCTTGTCGTTCTTGGCCTGGCCGATGACGCGCCCGAGGTTGTCGACCTCGTAGCGGGTGACGCCGGCCTTGCCGCGCAGCTCCTTGTCGTACGTGCGCTCCAGGCCGGAGCGGCCGACCATGTCGGAGCGAAGGTAGGGCGACTCGGTGTCCTGGGCCTTGGTGATCTCGCCGTCGGTGACGGGTGAGAGGTAGCCGAGGACCTGGGCGGTGTTGGCCTTGCCCGGCGCGGCGTAGCGACGGACGGCGGTGGGCTCGGCGGTGATGCCGGGGAAGTCCTCCGCGCGTTCGCGGATCTGGAGGGCCTGCTGGGTGGTGGCCTCGTCGGTGACCGGGATCGGCTGGTAGGGCGAGCCGTTCCAGCAGGGCTGCGGGGTCTTCGCGTCGCAGAGCCGGACCTTGCCGAGGACGTCCTCGGGCTTCATGTCGAGGACGCCGGCGAGCCGGGTCAGGACGCCCTTGCCGTCGTCGTCCATCTTCAGCAGCTCGGTGCGGCTGACGGAGACGACGAGGCGGGTCTCGTTGTCGGCCAGGGGTACGCCGCGGGCGTCGAGGATGGAACCGCGGGCGGCGGGCTGGACGACCTGCTGGACGTGGTTGTTCTTCGCCTCGTCGGAGTACTCCTGGCCGTTGCGGATCTGGAGGTACCAGAGGCGGCCGCCGAGGGTGAGCAACAGGGAGAAGACGAGGACCTGGATGACGATGAGGCGGATCTGGACCCGCTGGGTCCGCCCCGTCTCGGGGATGTTGGTCACGGGGCGCCCCCGGTGGTGGTCGGGCTGGGGGCCGGGTGGGCGACCCCCGGGAAATGCGGCGTCACAGTCGCTTGACTCCCTTGATGCGTCCAGCGCGTGCGGCCCGGTTGCGGGCGGCCTTGACGCGCAGTCCGCCGCGCTGGTTGCCGATGCGCAGCCCGGTGCCCGCGGCGAGCCAGCCGGCCGCCGCGTCGCCGCGGCCGGAGGAGGACTCGGTCAGCGGGTCGTTCACGGTGCGTCTGGCGAGGGCCATGATCAGTGGGACGGTGAACGGCGCGAGGAGCAGGTCGTAGACGGCCGCGGTGAACAGCAGGCTGCCCAGGCCCACATGGCGGGCCGCCGTGTCGCCGACGAGGGCGCCGACGCTTGCGTAGAGCAGGGTCGATCCGATCGCCGCCGCGACGACCACGGCCATCGGAAGGAAGGCGGACTTGAGCTGGCCGTTCTCGGGCCTGGCCAGTCCGGCGAGGTAGCCGATGACGCAGAGCACCAGGGCGTAGCGTCCGGCGGCGTGGTCGGCCGGGGGCGCCAGGTCGGCGAGGAGGCCCGCGCCGAAACCGATGAGGGCCCCGCTGACGTGCCCGTACACGAAAGCCAGTCCGAGGACGACCATGAGCAGCAGATCGGGTACGGCGCCGGGGAGCTGGAGCCGTGCGAGTACGGATACCTGGACGACGAGGGCGATCGCGACCAGAACGATGGAGAGCAGAGTCCGGTTGACGCGCATGGGGATCAGCTCTACCTCTGTTCGTTTACCGCGTTGTCGGCGTTCGGTGTCGCGTTCCCGCTGGGGTTCGGGTTCGGGCTGCCGCTGGGGTTCGCGCTCTGGTGGATGTTCCCGACGACGTTGCCGCTGGTGTCGACGATGTCGCCGTTGGGCGAGATGGTGACGGTGACGGTCGGAGTGGGCTTCGGCTTGGCCGGCTTGACGGGCTTCTTCGGCAGGACCGTGTCGCGCGGGTCCTCGCGCGGTGCCTGGACCACGATGCCGACGATGTCGAGCTTGGTGAAGCCGACGAACGGGCGGACGTAGACCGTACGGGTCAGGTCACCGCCGGACGGGTCGACCCGCACGACCTCACCGACGGGCACGCCGGGCACGAAGGGCTTGTCCTTGCTGGAGCCGAACGTGACGAGGCGGTCGCCCTTCTTGACCTTGGCCTTACCGTTCAGGAACTGTACGGACAGCGGGCGCGAGCCCTGGCCGGTGGCGAAACCGAGTTCGTCGGTGGACTCCATCCGGGTGCCGACCGTGAAGTCGGGGTCGTTGGCCAGGAGGACCGTGGCGGTGTCCGGGCCGACGGTGGTGACGCGGCCGACGAGTCCGTCGCCGTTGAGGACGGTCATGTCGCGCTTGAGGCCGTCCTTGGAGCCGGCGTCGATGGTGACCGTCCAGGAGAAGCCCTGGGCCGCTCCTATGGCGATGACTTCGGCGGCCTTGATGCCGTACTGGCCGGCGTCCGACTTCTTGAGCATCTTGTCGAGCTCGCGGACCCGGCTGCGGTTGCGGTCGTCGCTGCCGAGCCTCGCCTTGAGTTCGGCGTTCTGCTTCTCCAGCGCGGCGATCTTGTCGTGGCGGGTGCCGGAGGCGCGTACGGCCCCTATGGCGTTGCCCACCGGATCGACCGCTGACGCCACGCCGTTCTCCACCGGTCCGAAGACGGTGGCGGCGGCCTGCCGGGCGCCGTCCACCGGTGACTCCTCGCCGCCGCGGATGTCCACCGTGATCAGTGCGAACGCGATGGCGATCAGCAGCACCAGGAGCAGCCGGCTCTCTCGTGTGTCCCTCACGTGCGGCGGCCGTGCCTTCCTCGTAGGAATGTTCGTGCCTGTATATCAACGATCCTCCGCGCGGAGCGGCAGCGTCCGCGCGGAGGCTCGCGTGAGTTCCTACCGTCGGGGCTGGGCGTCCAGCACCTGCTGGAGCGCCTCGAACTCCTCGACGCACTTGCCGGATCCGAGCGCGACGGAGTCCAGCGGGTCCTCGGCGATGTGGATCGGCATGCCCGTCTCGTGACGCAGCCGCTCGTCCAGGCCGCGCAGCAGCGCGCCACCGCCGGTGAGGACGATGCCGCGGTCCATGACGTCGCCGGACAGCTCCGGCGGGCACTTGTCCAGCGTCGTCTTCACCGCGTCGACGATCGCGTTGACCGGCTCCTCGATCGCCTTGCGGACCTCGGTGGCGGAGATGACCACGGTCTTGGGCAGGCCCGAGACGAGGTCACGGCCGCGGATCTCGGTGTGCTCGTCCTTCTCCAGCTCGAAGGCCGACCCGATCGTGATCTTGATCTGTTCGGCGGTGCGCTCACCGAGCAGGAGCGAGTACTCCTTCTTGATGTGCTGGATGATCGCGTTGTCCAGTTCGTCACCGGCGACCCGGATCGACTGGGCGGTGACGATTCCGCCGAGCGAGATGACCGCGACCTCGGTGGTGCCGCCACCGATGTCGACGACCATGTTGCCGGTGGCCTCGTGGACCGGCAGTCCGGAGCCGATGGCCGCCGCCATGGGCTCCTCGATGATGTGCACCTGGCGCGCGCCCGCCTGCGTCGACGCCTCGATCACGGCGCGTCGCTCGACCCCGGTGATGCCGGAGGGCACGCAGACGACGACGCGCGGGCGGGCCAGGTAGCGGCGCTTGTGGATCTTCAGGATGAAGTAGCGGAGCATCCGCTCCGTGATCTCGAAGTCGGCGATCACGCCGTCCTTCAGGGGCCGTACGGCAACGATGTTGCCCGGCGTACGGCCGATCATCTTCTTGGCCTCGGAACCGACCGCGAGAATGCCGCCGGTGTTGGTGTTGATGGCCACGACGGACGGCTCGTTCAGAACGATGCCGCGCCCCCTGACGTACACCAGCGTGTTGGCAGTCCCGAGGTCGATAGCCATGTCACGGCCGATGAACGACATTGAGTTCCCCTTGTTCCCCATGAGGATGTGTCGGGCCTTCCCAAGCGAAAGCGATATGGCTTGTTTTGGTAGGCGATATGAGCGCTGCGGGCGTGGAAGCTTCCATCGTAGTGCCGGAAACACCGACACAGCGCGAGGGTCCTTCGCCATGCTGAGCAGAACGGGTGGCCGTTCCACTCATGGTGACGTTACGTCGGAGGGATGCGTTCCCGCGATCGGGGACCGTATGCCGAAGGGCGACCGAATTACTTCGGTCGCCCCAGGTCATCAGCGCTGTTCGGCTGATCCGAGGTCAGGAAATTCCCGGAAAGAACAGCTTCATTTCTCGCTCTGCGGACTCCTCGGAGTCCGAGGCGTGGATGAGGTTCTCCCGGGTGATCGTGCCGAAGTCACCACGGATCGATCCGGGCGCGGCGGCGATCGGGTCGGTCGGGCCGGCCAGGGCGCGCACGCCCTCGATGACCCGCTCGCCCTCGGCCACCAGGGCGACGACCGGACCGGACTGCATGAACTCGACGAGCGGCTCGTAGAACGGGCGGCCGACGTGCTCGGCGTAGTGCTGCTCCAGCGTGGCGCGGTCGAGGGTGCGGAGCTCCAGCGCCGTGATCTTCCAGCCGGCCTTGCGCTCGATGCGGCCGACGATCTCGCCGACCAGACCGCGACGGACGGCGTCGGGCTTGAGAAGAACGAGGGTGCGCTGGGTCATGTGCGGCTCCTTGCAGGCATACGGGTGCGGTGAAGCGAGGTTACAGGGGTACGGTGACGGGCCGGCGGCCGGGTTTGGCCGCCCGATGACGGACGGCCCGACAGCCTCTCAGCTGCCGGCGGGCGCCTGCGCCGCCTCCTGCGCGGCCCATCGGGCCTTCGCCTCGTCGATCTTGCGGCCGTAGTGCACGGAGGCCCACCACAGGCCGCCGAAGACCAGGCCGAGGATGAACATCATCGGGACGACGAAGCCGCTGGCGACCAGCGCGATCTGGAGTGCCCAGCCGAGCTGTATGCCACCGGGGCGGGTGATCATCCCGCAGAGCAGCACGGAGAGCAGCATGCCGATGCCGCAGACCGTCCAGACCGTGGCGGACGTCAGGTCGTCGGACTTCATCGCGACGAGTCCGGCGAACCCGATCACGAAGAACTCACCGATCAGCGTCGATGCACAGAGCGTACGCACGTCGGTCAGCCCCTTCCCAGAAGCAGCCGGGCCTCGCCGACCGTGATCACGGATCCGGTCACCAGCACTCCGGCGCCCGCGTACTCGTCCTCTTCCTCGGCGAGGGTGATCGCCGCCTCCAGCGCGTCGTCGAGCCGGGGTTCGACCTGGACCCGGTCGTTGCCGAAGACCTCGACGGCGACCGTGGCCAACTCGTCCGCGTCCATCGCGCGTGCGCTCGAGTTCTGGGTGACGACGACCTCGGCGAAGATCGGCTCGAAAGCTTCCAGGAGCCCCCGCACGTCCTTGTCGGCGCTCGCGCCGACCACACCGATCAGCCGGGAGAAGCCGAACGCCTCGGAGAGGCCCTCGGCGGTGGCGACGGCGCCTGCCGGGTTGTGCGCGGCGTCCAGGACTACGGTCGGGCTGGAGCGTACGACTTCGAGGCGGCCCGGAGAGATGACCGAGGCGAAGGCCTTGCGGATGATGTCGGCGTCCAGCGATCCGGTCTGCTCGGCACCGATGCCGAAGAACGCCTCGACCGCGCAGAGCGCCACCACCGCGTTGCGCGCCTGGTGGGCTCCGTACAGCGGGAGGAAGATGCTGTCGTACTCGCCGCCGAGGCCGCGCAGCGTCAGCAACTGGCCGCCGACCGCGATCTCCCGCGAGACGACACCGAACTCCATGCCCTCGCGGGCCACGGTGGCGTCTGCCTCGACGGCCTTCTTCAGCATCACCTGAGCGGCGTCGACGGGCTGCTGGGCGAGGATGACCGTCGCGCCCTGCTTGATGATCCCGGACTTCTCCACCGCGATCTCGCCGGGCGTGGAGCCCAGCCGGTCGGTGTGGTCCAGCGAGATGGGGGTGACGACAGCGACCGTGGAGTCGATCACGTTGGTCGCGTCCCAGCTGCCGCCCATGCCGACCTCGACGACGGCGACGTCGACCGGCGCGTCGGCGAAGGCCGCGTACGCCATGCCGGTGAGCACCTCGAAGAAGGAGAGCCGGTAGGGCTGCTGCGCGTCGACCATCTCGACGTACGGCTTGATGTCCTCGTAGGTGGAGATGAACCGCTCGGGGTCCATCGGGGAGCCGTCCAGGCTGATCCGCTCAGTGATCGACTGGACGTGCGGCGAGGTGTAGCGGCCGGTGCGCAGATCGAAGGCGCCGAGCAGGGCCTCGATCATGCGGGCGGTGCTCGTCTTGCCGTTGGTCCCCGTGATGTGGATGGAGGGGTAGGCCCGCTGCGGGTCGCCGAGCACGTCCATCAGCGCGGCGATGCGCGTCACGGACGGCTCGAGCTTGGTCTCGCCCCAGCGCCCGGCGAGCTCCTGCTCCACCGCGCGCAGCGCCTTGTCCACCTCCGGGTCGGTGGGGCGGGCGGGGACCTCGTCGCCCGTGGGCGGTCCGGAGGCGGCGCGCAGCGTACGGCTCCCGGCCTCGATCACCGCCAGGTCGGGGTCGCGCTGGGTCGCTTCGTCGACGATCTCCGCGAAGGTCTCGTCGGAGTCGGACGCGTCGTGCCGGTCGGAAGGGCGGGGCTCACTCACGGGGCCAGTCTACGGATCGGATCCGACATCGCGCGCAGCGCCCGGCGGCGGGGGTACGGGGAAGCCCCCGTACCCCTCGCGGGAGGGGTACGGGGGCTCGCCGGGTTGCGGTCTCAGGCCTGCGGCAGGGTCGCCAGCTGGCCGGTGATCCGCTCGATGTCGGCCTCGGCCTTGGTGAGCCGGCCACGGATCTTGTCGACCACGTTGTCGGGGGCCTTGGCCAGGAACGCCTCGTTGCCGAGCTTGCCGGTGGCCTGCGCCTTCTCCTTCTGCGCCGCCTCCAGGTCCTTCGTCAGACGCTTGCGCTCGGCGTCGATGTCGATCGTGCCGGACAGGTCGAGCGCGACGGTGGCACCCGCGACCGGCAGCGACGCGGTGGCATGGAAGCCGTCCCCGGCCGGCTGCAGACGCAGCAGCTGACGGATGGCCGCCTCGTGCGCGGCGAGCGCGGTCCCGGTCAGGGTGAGCTCGGCCGGAACCTTCTGGCCGGGCTGCAGGCCCTGGTCGGAGCGGAAGCGGCGGACCTCGGTGACGACCTGCTGGACGAGTTCGATCTCCTTCTCGGCGGCGTCGTCACGGAAGCCGCTGTCCGCCGGCCACTCGGCGATGACGACCGACTCGCGGCCGGTGAGCGCGGTCCAGAGGGTCTCCGTGACGAACGGGACGACGGGGTGCAGCAGGCGCAGCATCACGTCGAGGACCTCGCCGAGGACCCGGCCCGAGACCTCCGCCGGACGGCCGCCGCCGAAGAACGTGGTCTTGGACAGCTCGACATACCAGTCGAAGACCTCGTCCCAGGCGAAGTGCCGGAGCGACTCGCTGAGCTTGGAGAACTGGTAGTCGTCGTAGTACGCGTCGACTTCGGCGACCGTCTTGTTCAGGCGGGACAGGATCCAGCGGTCGGTCACCGACATCTCGTCCGTGGACGGCAGCTCGCCCTCGATCGTCGCGCCGTTCATCAGGGCGAAGCGGGTGGCGTTCCAGATCTTGTTGGAGAACTTGGCGGAACCCTGGACCCACTCCTCGCCGATCGGGACGTCGACGCCGGGGTTGGCACCGCGCGCCAGGGTGAAACGGAGCGCGTCGGAGCCGTACTTGTCCATCCAGTCCAGCGGGTTGACCACGTTGCCGAAGGACTTCGACATCTTCTTGCCGTGCTCGTCGCGGACCATGCCGTGCAGGACGATCGTCCCGAACGGCGGGACGCCGTCGTTGACGTACAGGCCGAACATCATCATCCGGGCGACCCAGAAGAAGAGGATGTCGTAGCCGGTGACCATGACGGAGTTCGGATAGAACTTCGCGAGGCTGTCCGTCTGTTCGGGCCAGCCGAGCGTGGAGAACGGCCACAGGCCGGAGGAGAACCAGGTGTCCAGGACATCGCTGTCCTGGGTCCAGCCCTCGCCGGTGGGCGCCTCGTCGTCCGGTCCGACGCAGACGACCTCGCCGTTCGGGCCGTACCAGACGGGGATGCGGTGGCCCCACCAGAGCTGGCGCGAGATGCACCAGTCGTGGAGGTTGTCGACCCAGTCGAAGTACCGCTTCTCCATCTCCTGCGGGTGGATCTTGACCTTGCCGTCGCGGACGGCGTCACCGGCCGCCTTGGCGAGCGGGGCGACCTTGACCCACCACTGGAGGGACAGGCGCGGCTCGATGGTGGTCTTGCAGCGTGAGCAGTGCCCGACGGAGTGGACGTACGGCCGCTTCTCGGCGACGATCCGGCCCTCGGCGCGCAGGGCGGCGACGATGGCGGAGCGGGCCTCCAGGCGGTCCAGGCCCTGGAAGGGGCCGGGGGCCGTGATGACGGCGCGCTCGTCGAGGACCGTGAGGAACGGCAGGTCGTGGCGCTTGCCGATCTCGAAGTCGTTCGGGTCGTGCGCCGGGGTCACCTTGACGGCACCCGTGCCGAACTCGGGGTCGACGTGGTGGTCGGCGACGACCGGGATCGTACGGTCGGTCAGCGGCAGCTTGATCTGCTTGCCGACCAGGTGCTTATAGCGCTCGTCGTCGGGGTGGACGGCGACGGCGGTGTCCCCGAGCATCGTCTCGGCGCGGGTGGTGGCGACGACGATGGTCTCGTCGCCCTCGCCGTACTGCATGGAGACGAGTTCGCCGTCGTCCTCCTGGTACTCGACCTCGATGTCGGAGATCGCGGTGAGGCAGCGCGGGCACCAGTTGATGATGCGCTCGGCACGGTAGATCAGCTCGTCGTCGTACATCTGCTTGAAGACGGTCTGGACGGACTTGGACAGGCCCTCGTCCATGGTGAAGCGCTCACGGGACCAGGCGACGCCCTCGCCGAGGCGGCGCATCTGGCCGGAGATCTGGCCGCCGGACTCGTTCTTCCACTGCCAGACACGCTCGACGAAGGCCTCGCGGCCCAGGTCGTGGCGGGACTTGCCCTCGTTGCCGAGCTCGCGCTCGACGACGTTCTGGGTGGCGATGCCGGCGTGGTCCATGCCCGGCTGGTAGAGCGCCTCGAACCCCTGCATCCGCTTGCGGCGGACGAGGGCGTCGATCAGCGTGTGCTCGAAGGCGTGTCCCAGGTGCAGGGATCCGGTGACGTTGGGCGGCGGGATGACGATGGAGTACGGCGGCTTGTCGCTGTTCTCGTCCGCCTCGAAGTAACCGCGTTCCACCCAGCGCTCGTACAGCTTCCCCTCTACCTCGGCCGGCGTGTACTGGGTCGGCAGTTCGGGGGTGCTGGCTGGCTGCTGCGCTGCGTTCTCGGTCACGTCGCACAGTTTAGGGCCGTCACGCGCGTGCACTGAAACCGGTTTGTTCAGTAACGGTCTCCCTCCCGGTGCCCCACGCCCGCGGGCCGTCCGTCAGGATGTTCGGAACGCATAAGCATCACGAACAGGGGACACCGCAGATGAGCTACAACCAGCCGGGCCCGTACGGTGGCCAGCCGCCGCAGGGCCAGCCCGGACCGTACGGCCAGCAGCCGGGCCCCTACGGCGGCCCGCCGCCTCAGGGCCAGCCGCAGGGCCAGCCCGGTTACGGCTACCCGCAGCAGGCCCCCCAGGGCGTTCCGCCGCAGCAGCAGCCCCAGCAGCCGGGCTACGGCTACCCGCAGGCCCAGCAGCCCGGCCCGTACGGCCAGCAGCCCCCCACGCCCCCGTACGGCGGCCAGCCGGTCTACGGCCAGCAGCCCGGCTTTCCCCCGGCTGCCCCGCAGAAGAAGAAGACCGGCCTGATCGTCGGCGGCGTCATCGTGGCGCTGGCAGTCATCGGCGGCGGGGTGTACTTGCTGACGTCGGGCGGCGGCGCCAGCAACAGCGATGTCGCGGACTCCACCAAGGGGTACAAGCTGACGCCGACGGCGACGCTGGACGGGTACAAGAAGGAGTCTTCCGGTCCGACGGATTCGGGGCCCGCGACCGGTGAAGACAAGAGCAACCTCGAAGCGCTGGGAATCAAGAAGCCTCAGCAGGCGGGGGCCAACTACCAGTCCGGTTCCGAGGACAATCCCGTCGCAGTCAAGTCGATCACGCTCTCGGGCGTCTGGGGCGACGTCACCGATCCCGCGAAGGTCATCGACAACGCCTTCAACAACGCGGAGGCGGACTTCAAGAAGGGCGCCGAGGGAATGGAGCTTCAGCGCGTCGGCAGCCCCAAGGCCGCCACGCCGGCCGGCTTCAAGGGCGCCCTCATGAAGTGCCAGGACATGAAGGTCCTGAACAAGAAGGGCGACGGCACGGCCTCCAAGGGCCCGAAGGAATTCACCATCCCGGTCTGTGTCTGGGCCGACTACAGCACGGTGGGCACCGTGCTCGGGGTCGACGTGGCACTGTCCATGACCGGCAAGGGAATGCCGCAGGACGACCTCGCGGCCGTAACCGCCAAGCTCTACAACACCTCCCGCACCAAGATCTGATCCGCGCAGCACAAAGGGGCGCCCCACCGGCAGAACCGGTGGGGCGCCCCTTCGCGTACGAACGAACCGACCGCTACGCGGACTTCTCGTGCCGCCCCTCGTCGCCCTTGCCGATCGTCCGCGGCTCGCGCGGGACCAGCGTCGGGTTGACGTTGTTGCGGACCACGTCCGACGTGATGACGACCCGGGCGACGTCCTTGCGGGACGGCACCTCGTACATCACCGACTGGAGGACCTCCTCCATGATGGCGCGCAGGCCGCGCGCGCCGGTCTGGCGCAGGATCGCCTGGTCGGCGATGGCCTCCAGCGCCTCGCGCTCGAAGTCCAGCTCCACACCGTCGAGTTCGAACAGTCGCTGGTACTGCTTCACCAGGGCGTTGCGCGGCTCGATGAGGATCTGGAGCAGCGCCTCGCGGTCCAGGTTGTGGACCGAGGTCAGGACCGGGAGGCGGCCGATGAACTCGGGGATCATCCCGAACTTCACCAGGTCCTCCGGCATGACCTCCTGGAACTGGTCGCTCGCCTGGATCTCCAGCTTGGAGCGGATCGTGGCGCCGAAGCCGATGCCCTTCGCGCCGGCCCGGGACTCGATGATCTTCTCGAGGCCGGAGAAGGCGCCGCCCACGATGAACAGCACGTTCGTCGTGTCGATCTGGATGAACTCCTGGTGGGGGTGCTTCCGGCCGCCCTGCGGCGGTACGGAGGCGGTGGTGCCCTCCAGGATCTTCAGCAGGGCCTGCTGGACACCCTCACCGGAGACATCGCGGGTGATCGACGGGTTCTCGCTCTTGCGGGCGACCTTGTCGATCTCGTCGATGTAGATGATCCCGGTCTCGGCCTTCTTGACGTCGTAGTCCGCGGCCTGGATCAGCTTCAGCAGGATGTTCTCGACGTCCTCGCCGACATAGCCGGCCTCCGTCAGCGCCGTCGCGTCGGCGATGGCGAACGGGACGTTGAGCATGCGGGCCAGCGTCTGGGCGAGGAGTGTCTTGCCCGAGCCCGTGGGGCCGAGCAGCAGGATGTTGGACTTCGCGAGCTCGATCGCGTCGTCGCGGTTCGTACCGCCGCCGTTCTCGCCGGCCTGGACCCGCTTGTAGTGGTTGTACACAGCGACCGAGAGGGCCTTCTTCGCGGGCTCCTGCCCGACGACGTACCCCTCGAGGAACTCGTAGATCTCGCGGGGCTTGGGAAGTTCTTCCCAGCGGACCTCGCTCGTCTCCGCGAGCTCCTCCTCGATGATCTCGTTGCAGAGATCGATGCACTCGTCGCAGATGTACACACCGGGTCCTGCGATGAGCTTCTTCACCTGCTTCTGGCTCTTTCCGCAGAACGAGCACTTGAGCAGGTCGCCGCCATCACCGATGCGTGCCACGAGGTGCTTCCCCTTCGCCTGGGAGACGCCTGGTTCAGCGGCTCCTGGTGCCTCTATCCGACGGTACCTTGCCTGGCCCCCCGTTCGGGCCCCCCTTGGCACGGTTCACACGGCCGGGGCCGGGTGACCCTGCCGTACCAAGGGGTAAAGGCCGACGTCAGGCGGCCGCTCCGGCCGCGCTCTTACGGGTCGCGACGATCTGGTCGACCAGGCCGTAGGCCAGGGCGTCATCGGCGGTCAGGATCTTGTCGCGCTCGATGTCGTCACGGATCTTCTCGATCGGCGTGGTGGAGTGCTTGGCGAGCAGCTCCTCCAGCTGGGCCCGCATCCGCAGGATCTCGTTGGCCGCGATCTCCAGGTCGGAGAGCTGCTCGCGGCCGGTCTGCGAGGACGGCTGGTGGATCAGGACGCGCGCGTTGGGCAGTGCCAGGCGCTTGCCCGGCGTTCCCGCGGCGAGCAGCACGGCCGCGGCGGAGGCCGCCTGGCCCATGCAGACCGTCTGGATGTCCGGCTTCACGAACTGCATCGTGTCGTAGATCGCGGTGAGCGCGGTGAACGAGCCGCCGGGGCTGTTGATGTAGATCGAGATGTCCCGGTCCGGGTCCATCGACTCCAGGCACAGCAGCTGCGCCATGACGTCGTTGGCGGACGCGTCGTCGATCTGCACACCGAGGAAGATCACGCGCTCCTCGAAGAGCTTCGCGTACGGGTCGTACTCGCGCACGCCCTGCGAGGTGCGCTCCACGAAGCGCGGGACGATGTAGCGGTTGTCCACCTGCGGGCCGGTGTAGAGGCCGTTCGCGGACGCGCCGGGGAAGTTGTTCATGTGGGTGTTCACCATCCTGGTGGCGTTCTGTGGCTGGGTGTCTCGGCGTACGAGAGAGAAGCGGTGCGGTGTGGCGCGATCCGGTGCTGACCGGGTCAGGCGCCGGTGCCGCCGCCGCCCGGAACGCCCGATGCGACGGTGATGATCTCGTCGATGAGGCCGTACTCCTTGGCCTCTTCCGCCGTGTACCAGCGGTCGCGGTCGCCGTCGCGGATGATCGTCTCCACGGTCTGGCCGGAGTGGCGGGCGGTGATCTCCGCCATGCGCTGCTTGGTGCGCAGCAGGTACTGGGCCTGGATCTTGATGTCCGAGGCCGTACCGCCAATGCCGGCCGAACCCTGGTGCATGAGGATGTCGGTGTTCGGGAGCGCGAAGCGCTTGCCGGCGGCGCCGCCGGTGAGCAGGAACTGGCCCATCGAGGCCGCCATGCCCATACCGATGGTGACGACGTCGTTCGGGATGTACTGCATGGTGTCGTAGACCGCCATACCGGCCGTCACCGAACCACCGGGGCTGTTGATGTAGAGGTAGATGTCCTTGTCCGGATCTGCGGCAAGGAGAAGCAGCTGTGCGGTGATCTTGTTGGCGATGTCATCGTCGACCTGCTGACCGAGGAAGATGATGCGTTCGCCGAGCAGTCGGCTGTAGACCTGGTCACCGAGGCCTCCACCGAGGGACGGCTCTCCGGCGGCGTAGGGCATCAGATTCGTCACGTATCCACCTGCTCGTCTCTGACGGCTCCGGCCGTCTCAGCGTCTTCGTACCGGGTGGGCCGGGACTCCCCGACCCTTCCTCTTCATGGACCCTAACGCGCAGGTGGGACAACGCCATCCCGCTTCGGGAACTGTTCGCTGGGAGCGCAAGCTCCGCAGTCCGCACAAGGGTTGTGGGGGGCCGTCCGCCGATACGACGACGGGCTCCGGACGCGGTGGCGTCCGGAGCCCGTCGTGCGGGGTTCAGCGCGAGGCTCAGGCCTCGGTCTTCTCCTCGGCGGCGTCGGAGGTGCCCTCGGCGGCCTCGACCACCTCGGTTGCCTCCTCCGCTGCGTCTTCGTCGTCCTCAAGCTCGACGACCTCACCGTTGGTGTCGATGACCTTGGCGGCCTCGACGACGACGGCGAGCGCCTTGCCGCGGGCGACCTCGCCGACGAGCATCGGCACCTGGCCACCCTCGACGACGGCCTGGGCGAACTGGTCGGGGCTCATGCCGGAGGACTGCGCGCGCCGCATGAGGTGCTCGGTGAGCTCCTCCTGGTTGACGTTCAGCTTCTCCTTGTTGACGAGCTCGTCCAGGATGAACTGGGTCTTGATGCCCTTGACGGCCTGCTCGGACGTCTCGGCCTCGAACTCCTCGAGGGTCTTGCCCTGGATCTCCAGGTACTTCTCGAGGTCGAGACCCATCTGGCCGAGCTGGTGGTGCTCGAGGTTGTGCTTGCGGGTCTGGACCTCGTCCGCGAGCAGCTTCTCGGGGATCGGGACCTCGGCGAGCTTCAGCAGCTCCTCGAGGACGCGCTCCTGGGCCTGGGTGGCCTGCTCGTACTGCTTGGTGTCCTCGAGGCGCTTGCGGCTGTCCGCCTTCAGCTCGTCCAGCGTGTCGAACTCGCTGGCCATCTGGGCGAACTCGTCGTCCAGCTCGGGGAGCTCACGGGCGGCGACGGCGGTGACCTTGACGGTGACCTCGGCGTCCTTGCCCTCGGCGGAGCCGCCCTTCAGCTGAGAGGTGAAGGTGGCCTCGCCACCCGCCTCCAGGCCGGTGACGGCGTCGTCGATGCCTTCGAGGAGCTCGCCGGAACCGATGGTGTACGAGACACCCTCGGCCACGCCGTCCTCGAGGACCTCGCCCTCGACCTCGGCCTGCAGGTCGATCGTCACGACGTCGCCTTCGGCGGCGGCGCGCTCGACCGGGTTGGTCGAGGCGAAGCGCTCGCGCAGCTGCTCCACGGCCTTCTCGATGTCCTCGTCGCTGACCTCGATCGCGTCAACGGTGACCTCGATGCCGGAGTAGTCCGGGATCTCGATCTCGGGGCGTACGTCAACCTCGGCGGTGAAGGACAGCAGCTCGCCGTCCTTCAGCTCCTTGATGTCGACCTCCGGCTGGCCGAGGACGTTGAGCTCACCCTCGTTGACGGCCTCGGTGTAGAACTTCGGGAGCGCGTCGTTGACGGCCTCCTCCAGCACTGCGCCACGGCCGAACCGCTGGTCGATGACCCGGTTGGGGATCTTGCCCTTGCGGAACCCCTTCACCGTGACCTGCTGGTTGATCTTCTTGTACGCCGCGTCGAGGCTGTCCTTGAGCTCCTCGAAGGGCACCTCAATGCTGAGCCGAACCCGAGTCGGGTTCAGGGTCTCCACGGCGCTCTTCACGGTTCGGTCTCCTTGGTGGCTGACTTCTTGGGGTTCTGCTCCACCGCACGGAGGCGGCTTCGCGGACCGAGCCCGGTACATCAGACACACGGGCACGCATTTTGCATAGTAACGGCAAGGGGGAGAACTCCCACAATGCGATCTTGCCGGTGGTCGGGGTGGCCGGATTCGAACCGACGACCTTCCGCTCCCAAAGCGGACGCGCTACCAAGCTGCGCCACACCCCGTCGGTGCGACACGTAGGGTACATGCAGACGGGCAGTGCGTCGGACGCCTTACGCGGGCCTCGCCGGTACTCGGCGCCGCGCGGCGCGATCGGGTGTGCGGGCAGCGCCCGCGACCCGCTACGATGCTTCTCGTACCGCGGTCCCCGTGACCTGCGGTGCGCTGCATGCGGGCGTAGCTCAATGGTAGAGCCCTAGTCTTCCAAACTAGCTACGCGGGTTCGATTCCCGTCGCCCGCTCCAATCACTCAGGGCCAGCTCAGAGGTTCATCCTCCGACCTGGCCCTGATGTGTTTCTGATCTTCGTTCAGTCCCGCGTGCCCGCTGCATGCCCGTCCGGGTCTGGATCTTGCTTCCGGGCCTGCTCGACAGCAGCGCTCACGGCGTTGCCGATCAGCCGCTCCCGCTCAGCCGTCGCATGCTGATAGATCAACGCCGCACGGGCCGTACTGTGGCCCATTCTCGTCATCAGCTCACGGGTGCTGGCGCCCGTCGCCGCCGCAAGCGTGTTCCCGGTGTGCCGAAGATCATGAAAGTGCAGGCCCTTGATCCCGGCCTGCCCACATGCCTTGCGCCACAGCAGGTTGAAGTGATTCCGGCGAGGAGTCGCACCCTTGGCACCGACGAAGACGCGGCCGTCCGCCCCGTGCTCGGAGTACACCGTGAGGTGAGTGGTCAGTTCGTCATGGATCACGGCAGGGATCGCCACGGTGCGCTTGCCGGCCGCGCTCTTGGGCTCCTTCACCAGGCGCTCGCCATTGTGGAGTTCGGCGATGTTCCGGCGAACGCGCAAGGTGCCGGCCGTCAGGTCCAGGTCCCGACGACGAAGCCCGACCAGCTCACCCCAGCGAAGGCCGGAGAAGGCCGCCAGGAGGACGAGCGCGCGATACCGGGGCCGGATTTTGCCCCCGCGAGCGCGTAGACCTCCTGAACGGTCGCTGTGGGCCGCTCAGGGGTGGGGGCCGTACTCGCGCCCTTGACCCGGCAGGGATTACGGCGGATCAACCGGTCGTCCACGGCCGTCATGAGCACCGCCCGCAGGAGGGCGTACGACTTCGCCACCGTTGATGGGCCGGTCCCGTTCTCCAGTCGGGCGACTCGCCAGGCACGGACCATGGCCGAGGTGATGTCGGCTACGGCGACCTTGCCGAAGGTGGGGGCCAGGTGGTTGCGCAGGAGCGAGCGGTAGAGGTCTGCGGTGGACGCGCCGATGCCGCGCTCAGCGATCCAAGTGGCCGCGTACGAGCCGAACTCGACCTGCCCCGCGTCGGGATCGGACCAGTCCCCCGACCGGAGTTCCGCTTGCCGCTCAGCCAGCCAGTCATCCGCGTCCCGCTTGGTGCGGAACGTCTCGGGGGCAGGGCGATCAATGCCGTCAGCCCCCAGGTAGCGAGCCTGATACCGGCCGGAAGGGAGCTTCCGCACGCGCCCGAACGTTCGCCGCAACGGCGAGGGTGCCGGGGGTGAGCTGCACCGCGGTCCGGGTCACCGGCGCCGGGGTGGGGGCCGGGGCGGTGGTGGCCGAGGTGTGGTGGCAGTCGCAGGCCGGCGGGTGCACAAGGCCGGTCAACGGTCGAACGAGGGACGTTGCCGTGGTCGGGGCGGTGTCCGGGGCCGGGTATTTCGGGGTGAACATGACTTGCTCCTTTCAGGCGTTGCAGCGGTGGGTTTTGGCGGCGAGTTCGGCGGCGGCACGGCCGTGGTAGTCGGCGGAGAAGTTGCAGCCGGGGGCGGTGCATGCGGCGGTGTGCTTGGTGCGGCCACGGCCGTCGTAGTGGGTGCCGACCCGCACGGGGCCGATACGGATCACGTCGGTGAAGCGGTTCGGGCGCGGCATGGTCAGCCCTCCCGACGGGCGCTGTCGTCGGGGAACTCGGCGCGGATGCGGTCCGCTTCGGCCGGGTCCGTGGTGAGGTCGGCCGCTTCCTCGGCGAGCAGTCGGGCGAGGGTCGGGCGACCGACGTCGGCCATCTCCCGGGCAGCGGCGACGTAGTCGGCGGGGCGGTTGAAGTTGAGCAGGGCCATGCGCTGATCTCCTTCCTGGTCAGGCGAGTTGGGCAGTGATGGCGTCGGCGAGCGGGGCAGGGACACCGAGGCGAGCGCGCAGGGTCTCGGTGGTAATCCGGTTGCCGGTCGTGGCGTGGTGGGTGTCGGCGACCTTCCGGGCGTGATCGAGCAGCGCCGGAGGAACAGCAACCACCGGGGCAGACGGGGCCGGTGCGGGGGCCGGGGCCGGTGCGAGCGGGAGTTCGGGTGCAGGATCCGGGGCCGGTTCGGGAGCGCGCTCGACCGTGTCCCAGACCGGTTCGGGAGCCGGAGCGGGCAGCGGTGCAGCGACCGGGGCCGGTTCAGCTTTGACCGGGGCCGGCGCGGGGGTGTGGGCGAGGAGTGTTCCGCCGAGGAAGGCGAGGGCGGGCCAGCCGGCGACGAGGATGCGGAGCCAGGGCGGTACGTCGCCGAGGTCGAGCATTCCGGCGGTCGCGATGTTCGCGCCCAGGGACGCGGTCAGGGCGATGACGAACCAGACCCAGGCCGGGTGGTTATCGGTGTGGGTGCGCATCCGGCGCCAGGCGGCGACCAGGAGCAGGTCCACGCTGATCGGGTATGCCCAGGCTTTCCAGCCGTCCTGTCCGGCAGCTTCAGCAAGGTCATGCAGGTGCGAGAACGACAGCGCACCGGCGATGACCGCCTGAACCAGCACGGCATCCAGTCGGATGGTTCGGAACATCGGGGTTCACCTCCAATCTGGGGTGGTGCCGGGGCCGGGCGGGATATGGGGTTCACCGCCCAGCACCCGGAGCGGAAAGGGGTCAGGCGTCGGGGTCGGTGCCGGAGCCGAGGCAGTTGAGGCACAGGCCGTCCTGCTGGCCGACCGGGCGGCGCTTGCGACCGACGCGGACCGTGGTCGGGACGTTTCCGGTTCCACCGCACGGCTTGCAGTCGCCGGGCTCGACCGCGGGCAGCGGGGGCTTGGTGGTCCGTTTCGTGGTGGCCATGGCGCTGGATTCCTTTCGGTTCCGGGCATGGGCGGGGTAGGGACCTGGCGCGAGACGGTCACGCCAACCAGGAAGGTGCGGGGTGTTACTCGGTGACCGGGACCGGCTTGACCAGCGGCGAAGCCGGAACCGGCACCGGGGTGGTACGGACGACCGGGCGGAACGGGGCCAGCGCCGCAATGTCCGGGGCCATGTGCGCGTACTCGCGGCAGATCGCGACCGCTTCGGCGGCGGTCATTTCGGGGGTGCGAATCCGGGACCATCCCCCGGAGGAGTCGCCGGCCACGGCCACACCGGGACGGTCCGGCGGAATGGTGGTCACGGCGAAGACCGCGTCCGGGGCGATGTCGCCCAAGCCCATATCGGCGGTCTGCTTGTCGTTGACACGGTGCACGACACGGCCGGTGAGCTGGGCGCGGAGCATGGTGGCGCCCTTGCCGAGTTCGGAGCCGAAGCGCTGCCCGCAGACCTCCAGATAGATGCCAACCGCACGGGCCATCTGCGCGAGACGGACCAGGTGCATCACCATCCGGTCGCGGCGTTCCTCGTCCTTCTTCGCGGCGACGAGGAAGAGTTCCGCGACTTCGTCGACGAGGACGACCAGCGGCACGGGCCGGACCTTGGTGGGCAGGTCCCACAGGTCGGATACGCCGTGGGCGCTCAGGATGTCGAAGCGCTCTTCCATCTCCCCCACCAGGACTTCCAGCAGGCTGGAGGCTTCATCCGGAGTGGTGGCCAGCGCTGAGAGCCGAGGCGCGAACCCGCGTTGTTCCACACCGCGTTTGCAGTCGATCCCGATCAGGCCGACCGAGAGTTTCGCGAGACCGGTGATCAGGTTGCGCTGATACATCGACTTGCCCGACTGATTCGCGCCCAGGGTCAGGCCGTGCGGGATCTTCTTGTAGTCCCGGACGAAGGCCGTCCCGTCCTCCCGCAGAGCGACCGGCACCACGAGCGGGCCGGACAGTTTGCGGGGCAGCCGGCGCGGCATCTTCACCCTGCGCAGCACGTCGTACCCGGTCATTCGCAGTTCGACGAAGCCGGGCTTGACCTCCACCACGTGGACGGAGTGGACACCCCAGGCGTGCCGCAACCGTTCCGAGGCCGCAGCCACGTCCGCGGGCTCCAACCCGGCCGGAAGACGGAGTATCGCCCGCATCCCGGTCGAGGAACCACGGACCCGGCGAACCTTCGGGGGAACCGGCTGGACGTCCTGGCGGCGGACCACGTTGCGGACCATGAACGCCCGCAGCCTGGACGGCTGAACCGTCAGCCCACACACATCCATCGTCGACCGGTACGTAGCCGCGAACCGGACCCGAGCGACCGGCAGACCCACCAGCGACCAGAACACCCGAGGCGCGCGAGCCTTCGCGTAACCGAGGCCGCCGGCAGCCGATAAGGCCCCGGCCGCTTCGATCATCATGGTCAGGTCCGGCATGGTCAGGCACCCGCCGTGATCGCTACCGCGCGGAAGCTGATCCCGTGCCGGGTCTGCCCGTTGAACGTGTTCTCCCAGTCCCGCGCCTTGAGGCCGATCACCGTGACCGGCGTTCCCGGGGCCAGGCTCTCCGGGACACCCGTGCTCGGGACGGTCACCTGGTAGAGGTTGCCCTCCCCGTCGTCCGAGATCAGCAGGCCCACGGTCGCGAGCGGAGCGCCGGTCTCCCGGTCCATCGCGATCTCACCGGTCTGCTTGCTCACGAGCTTCGGGGTCGGAGGCGTCGCGACGAACACGACAGCGGTCGAAACATCGATCTTGAACGACGGCATAGCTGTCTCCTTGGTCGTACGACCTAAGCCTCTTAGGCCGCTTGCTCAACTTGTTGGTACAAGTTGATACTAGAGATTGCATCACCGAGGGTGAGTCGTCAAGCACTTCGCACGCACATGTACCAACAAGTTGACCGAGTGCGTCATGATGGAGTCATGAGCAAGCAGCCGAAGTACCGACAGGTGGCCGACGCACTGCGTCGTGAGATCGACAGCGGCGCCTACGGTCCCGGCGCGCGCTTGCCCTCAGAGAGCGAACTTTCAACACGGTTCGACGCGTCCAGAAACACTGTCCGATCGGGCCTAAGCCTGCTGGTCAGCGAAGGTTTGATCACGTCAAGCCAAGGGCTTGGCTACGAGGTCCGTAAACACGAGGTCTTCGAGCTCAACGCTTCCCGCTTCGAGAACCTGAACTTCCCGCAGCCGGGCGACGCCTACTCGACGGACGTGACGAACGCCGGCCGCAGGCCACACCAGACGTTTCGTGTCGAGCTCACCACCGCCCCCGAGTACGTGGCCCAACGCCTGAAAGTCGACGCCGGATCCCGAGCTGTCCTCAGGTTCTGCCATCGGTTCGTTGACGATGTCCCATGGTCCACTCAGGCCACTCACTATCCCGATTGGCTGGTAGAGACGGCCCCCCGGCTGACTGAACCGGGGGACATCGCCGAGGGCACGACCCGCTACCTCACGAGTCTCGGCATCGAGCAGGTCGGATACGCCGACGAGATCGCCACCCGGATGCCTACGCCAGAGGAAGCCCGGCTTCTGGACATAGGAGCGGGTGTTCCTGTCCTCCTCTGGACCCGAACCGGCTACTCCCCCGAGCGCCCCATTCGCTGCACGATCACGACGTTCCGCGGCGACCTGAACCGGATGAACTACGAGATCGGCGACCTGTCCGCCCGAAGCGAGAACGACCCCCAGTGAAGATCACAACCGCAGTACCGGGCGACCTGGACCAGCTTCTGGCGTTCCGAGAAGAAGCCGCATCCTGGATCAGCAAACTGGGCAGCGACCAGTGGAGCCGGCCCTACCCCGCCGATCGCCTGTTGTCGACCATCGAGGCTGGCACCGTCTTCATGCTTCGCGACGGCGGCCGGACCGCTGGGACCATCACTCTCACGCCAGAGGCGGAAGAGGGGTTGTGGACGACCGGGGAGTTGGGGGAGGCCTCCATTTTCGTCAACAAGCTGGCAGTGTCACGCGATTACGCGGGGGAGGATCTTGGAGGCAGGCTCCTTGATTGGGCGGGAGATCGCGCCTACCGATCGTCAGCCATGTGGCTCCGCCTTGACGCGTGGACCAACAACGCCGCACTTCAGCGCTACTACCTGCGGCATGACTTCAAGCACGTTCGGACGGTCCGAGAAGGCGGCGCCATCAACGGCGGCCCACGCGTCTCAGGCTGGCTTGCCCAGCGTCCCGCTTCCCCCGCCCAGCACGGGTTCGAGGACCAGACGCCCAGCCCCAAGCCCTTTGGCAGCTGAGCTGTTACAGGTTTCTCTACCTCATCAAGGCTCCTCGCTCCGCTCGTCGCGCGCTCCCCGGCTCACCGCCGGGGCCCTGTGCTCCTGTCTCCGCCCCGCTCTGGGCCCCGGCTACGCCGGTCGCGCAACTAGAGCGAGAGATCCTTGCCGAGGGGAAACGGAAGGCACAAGCAGTGCCTCCAGCGGGGGCGCTCAGACTCCGGGATGGGTCGGGGCGCCGTTCGCGAGTGCCGGCCGAATCGTGGTGAGCGTGGTGGGCTCCCATCCCGACCGCCTTCGACCCAGGCAGAGCCGAGCAGACGCAGCCCCTGGTGTCCAGGTCGTTCGTACAGTGGCGCGCTCCACCTGGACACCAGGGACCACGCCCGCTCCACGGTGTGTGGGCCGAAGGCGGACGGGATGGGAGCTGGGGTGAGTGGTGGGTTGAGGGGCGTCAGCCGTCGGCTAGGCGGGAGGCGCGAAAGGGTTCCCGTTGGACGTTGATTGACCGTCTCCCCACGTCCGCGGTGGCGGGACGGGAGTCCAATCCGGTCCGCGGTGCGCCAGCCACCATCGTCCGATGGCGTGGAATTTCTCCTCGAACCTGCGATCCCAGCTGAGGACCCCGGTAATGGGCGCCCGCAGACGGGTACGGCGACCGCTGGCCTCATAGATCACGACAGTCCGCTGCCCCAGGGAAGACTCGGTGTGGACGCCTTGCACGTCGGACCACGGGATGATCCGGCGGCGCAGATTGTGCACAACGGCCGCCGACGGCGTGAGGGTGACCCCGTGACGCGGGAAGACGATCACTGCCAACAACGGCATGGCGATCCACAGCCAAAACGGGTTGGCAGCCCCAAGGCTGAACGGATCCCCTCTCATCCCGTCCAAGATCTCGGTGATCTCGATGACAACACCGAGGACAGCAACGGGCAGAAGGGGCAGCGCGCGCTGGAAAGGGGTCAGCCGGTAGCGGATGCGCTCCGGCGGCGAAGCCTCGGCCTGTGCTTGCTTCACCAAACCCCACCCCACTGCACCGTGCAGCCGCCGCTGCGCATGATCGCCGGTGCAGCATGTCGGAGCACAGTCGCTCTGTCTAGATCCCCCGCGCAGCGTGCCCCCTGCGTGCCCGATCGGTCGGGGGCCAGCGGGGAACCACGGGGACAGACGGCAGGATCGCCGCCGGATCGCAGGTCACAAGCGTGCAGGTCAGGGGCCATCCACATACGGGATCTTCCAAACTAGTGACGTGAGTCGGAGATTCGCTGGCAGTAGGACGCGACTTTGTCGAGGATCTCGTCGGCGGTCCTGGTCCAGATGAAGGGCCGTGGGTGGT